>NZ_CP013660.2 GCF_001465835.2 Planococcus kocurii | reverse complement strand
TCTTTTGCAGTTCTTTAATCGCTGTAATTTTATCTTCCGGCAGTAATTCTGCCCGTACCTCATCCACGCCAAGTTCCCGGCCAATGGCTTCACCAGTAAGCCGGTTATCGCCCGTAAGCATGACGATTCGTTTTACACCGGTAGTTTTCAGACGTTGAATCGCTTGTTTTGCGTTTTCTTTCGGTCGATCCGCTATCGCGATTAATCCAAGTACAAGATCAGCAGTTCCCAAAAGCGTGACGGTCTTTCCTTGTCCTTGAAGTGTTTCAATTTGTTTTAATTGATCTTGATTCAGTTTTACATTCAATTCGCTGAACAACCGGGGACTGCCGATATAGTATGTGGTTCTATTTATGCTGCCTTTAGCTCCCCGTCCGGTTAATGTGTCGAACTCTTCAACACCTGGAAGATTTATGTTTCTTTTTGAAGCTTCTTGAAGAATTGCCTCAGCCAAAGGGTGTTCAGAAAGTTTTTCAAGCGCACCGGCAATTCCCAGCAGTTTTTCTTTTGATAAATCGGAGACAGATACAATATCCGTTACCGAAGGCTTTCCGACGGTTAATGTACCCGTTTTATCAAATGCGACCACTTGGATGTGACTGGCCGTTTCCATATAGCTGCCGCCTTTTACCATAACCCCGTTTCGCGCCGCATTTCCTACACCAGTTACGACAGCTACTGGAACTGAAATCACTAGAGAACAGGAGCATGAAACAACCAATACGATTAACGCTCTATATAGCCACGTGTCAAACGGTTGGCCAAAGAAAAGGGTTGGTATAACAACCATTAAAACGGCGATCACGAACATGATCGGCGTGTAGACTTCACCAAAGCGTTCACTGAAACGTTGTGCTTTTCCTTTATCTCCTTGTGCATTTGCCACTAATTCAATGATTTTTGACAAGGTGGTATCCTGCGCCAATTTCGTCACTTCAATTTCCAAAGCACCGCGGCCATTCATTGTGGAAGCATATACTTCATCGCCTGATATTTTTGCAACCGGAATGGATTCTCCTGTGATTGTCGATTGATCCGCTGTAGACGTACCGCTTACAACAACCCCATCTACTGGTATTTTCTCCCCTGGTCGGATCAGAACCCGATCGCCAATCTCGACTTCATCGGCTAGTATGCGAACTTCGCGGCCTTCCCGTAAAACGGTTGCTTCCCGGGGTGCCAGTTCCACAAGCGCTCGGACGGAATCCCTGGCTTTATTTACTGCATAAGCTTCCAACACTTCACCTAAGGAGAAGATGACCACAAGACCTGCGGCTTCTTCCCACAATCCCAGATAGATGGTCCCGATAACTCCGACAATAAGCAGAGTATTTATGGAAAGTTTTCTCCTTCTCAAGTCCATCCATGCACTCTTGGCTGGGTAAATACCCCCAATAATAATTGCAACACCATACAATGCAACAGCCCATATTTCCGGTAAACCTAGGAAAAGTTCTGAGATTAATGTAAAGACTGTTGTGATCCCTGAAATAATCAGCAATACCGTTCTTGGTTGTTTCCACCATTTTGACTTACTCATGTTGAGCCCTCCCTTTATCATTGTCTAATTTCAAGTCAAATCACTATTCATCAATTTTTTTGATTAGGAATTTATGTTTAATCAACTTTCCCTTTCTCCTAGGAAAATAAGCTTTCAATTATAACTGCAAGCCAAGTTTTTGATTACGCCAGGTAATCGCATATATATTAGGATCTCGGATCAATTTATTATTTAACGACTGGATGTCCGATTTTCTTTAAATTTTCCTCGATTTTTCACGGGGCAATTGAGAATCATCATATGTGACGGTTAATTTCTCAGCAATAAAGTTTACCTCTGCTTTCTCAACCCCGTTTAGCTTCGCTACCGTTTTTTCGATATCCTTTGCACAGGAAGGACAATCCATACCACTTACTCGAAGAACTTCTTTCTTCATTTATTCCATTCCTCCTTAATTAAAGGTGTTTATCAACTTTTTTTGATTTGAATAACATAAGTAATTCCAATTTCATTCTAAAAGGCAAAAGATTACCTGGCATAACCAAAAACTTAATAATGCAGTAACAGTTGAACGGGTTTCATGAGTAACCGGGACATCGTAAGTTGTTAATCTAAGAATCCCCAATACAAGTCAGAGTATTATGACATCAAAAAAAATTGATGTGAATCTTAAAATAAAAAGCCAGCACCGAAACACTCGCTTTTTATCATTGGGACAAGGCATGAACCTGTTCCAATATTTTAGGATTTCGAAGGCTGTAATGACTCCATGAACCGTGGATTTCGCGATCGATAACTCCAGCGTCAAGCAATATTTTAAGGTGATACGATACTTTGGACTGGCTCAGGTCCAATAATTCTTCAAACTCACAGGTGCACAAATCAGATTGCTTTGAAAGCAAGTAAACCATTTTTAAACGAATTGGATCACTAAAAGCCTTTGTCACAGAAGCTATTCTTTGAATTGCCTCTTCTTGTGGAAGGGGCACATCACCTCGACGGACTCTTGGAATATCCGTTATGCATTGATCCAAGGCCCACACCCCCTAATCAATTTTTTTTGATATGTTTATGAATCCATAATACTCCTGTCGAAAACATAAGTCAACTCCGTCCTTGACCTCTAGTATATTCTTTATGCTTGCTGCATATAGAGGAAACCATCCGAAATGGAGATGTAAAATAATCACAGTTACTAATTGCAGTAACACAATCTAGCGCAAAAAAAAGTACGTTGATTTCAACTATTTAATCCGATTTTATACTTTAATATCTGTGCTTAACTTTTCACCATAAAATCCGAATAGCCAAAAGATGAAAACCCTTGGAAAGATCCTGATGGTTTTCATCTTTTTTTGTATAGTCGAAAAACGCCTTTTAAGGGGTCTCTGAGCCGTTTTAAGAAACACTCCCCTCTAAGTTCTTCTTTTTTCTAAAAATCGTTTTTAAAGAGGTTCTGTGCGTTTAAACGGCTATGTTGAAAAGAAGAAGAGAAGAGAGGATGATTTCTAGCTTAATTCTTTTGATTTGGGTTTTGATTTTTGAAATGCCACACTTTCGGTCCCATTTTTCCACCACCAACTCTCTTACGCGCGTACGCGTGTTGTTGGTGTTTTTAATTACTTTGTTTTAAGTGTTTTAAGTGTTTTAGGGAGGCTGAAACCCTTGGTATGACAGGCGTTGATGAGTCGAACTATCACACTTTCGGTCCCAACTATCACACTTTCGGTCCCAACTATCACACTTTCGGTCCCTTAACTATCACACTTTCGGTCCCAACTATTACATTTTCGGTCCTAACTATCACAAATGATTCTTAGTTGTGATAAATATTGACTTTATTAGTTTAAGAAAATATAATTCAATCATGATCAATCACTTAAAAATTAAAATGTGATTATTAAGGGGGATTGTATGAATAATAGTTATCTAGTTACGCAATCAAACGATTTAATTGAAGCTCGCCACAATAACCCTTTGACTGCGAGGGAACAAAAAATTGTGCTCACAATGGTCAGTATGATCGAGCCCTCGGATAGTGATTTTAAACATTATCGAATATCAATACGGGAGTTTACAGAAATGTTAGGGCTTGAAGGTCGCACAAAATATACAGAAATTAAACAAATAGCTAAACAACTAATGTCAAAGACTATTGAAATTCCTTTGGGAGATGGCGACTGGTTACTAGCTAATTGGGTGTCTAGTGCTAAATATCTTAAAGGGGAAGGAGTTATTGATTTATCTTTTTCACCAGATTTAAAACCATATATGCTGCAACTCAAAAATCAATTTACGTCATATCGTTTAAGTAATGTTTTATCTTTAAACAGCACTTACTCAATCCGATTATATGAACTCATGAAGAAGTGGCAGCATTTAGGGCGTTGGGAATGCTCCGTTGTAGAACTAAAAGGAAAAATGGGAGTAGAAGAGGGCCAATACAAACAATACGGACACTTCAAATCCCGTGTCTTAAAAACATCAGTAGATGAAGTGAATGATAAGACCGATCTTTATATAATTTATAAAGAAATTAAAAAAGGACGTAGTGTAAACAAAATCGAGTTTATAATTCGCCATGCTCCTGAAAAAGAAATTCATGTGCCACGTCTTGAAGAAGAACGGGAAACAGCGAAAGAATCTAGCGTAACCGATGAAATGCGTGCACGATTAAACGAACTGGCCGAGGGTTATCAATTCGACGCAACTTTCTTCGCGCAGCTGCATCAAGGTGCTTCGTTGATCTGGAAAGACGATGCAGAAAAGGAATTGGAGCTGTTGATTCGTTACGTCAACGAAGAAAAAACGGTGAAAAATCCTCTTGGATTCATCAAATCCAAAATCACTTCTGCATGGGAAATTCATGAAGCCGGTGGACGAATTACCTTTGCCGATCTGCAGCCGGTGAAAGAACGATGGGCCGGACGGGAAGAAAAACTTCCGGACTGGTTCACTTCAAAAGATGAACCTCAAGAAATTCCTAAATCTAATCCGAAACTCGAGGAAGAGAAAGCGGAAATTCTAAAAAAGTTAGCGCAGAAAAAAGGCAGCCAGTTTTAAAAGGACACCCCACATCTTAAAAAATCAAAATCCCGGACATGATTTTTTCTGGAAACAGAAAGTCATATCCGGGATTTTTTAAATTTCATTTTTTTAGGAAAGGATGGCCGAGCAATCGGACCATTCTTTTTTGCTGTTGACCTACGGAAAAGATAGCCGAAGCCGGCTGTCTTTTCTTGCCCTTGATCTACTGGGGAATGACCGTCCGTCCAGGACGATCAACCCCATGCTGTTGAATTTGGGTGGTGCATCCGGAAGGATGCTGCCACTTGCCTTTGACCTTTGGTCTTACCCTCGGAGAGCACACCTTTATGGAATAAAGTATAGTGTGCTATACTTTACATGGAAGTTGACCGGAATAAGGGGGCGTGTTTTTGTGAGTTTTGCTGTGGTACGGATGCAGAAAATGAAGAGCCCGGATTTAAAGGGCATGCAATTTCACAACCAACGAGAACGGGAAAGCCGGACGAATCCAGACATCGATCCGGACCGTGAGCACTTGAATTATGATTTGCTCCATCAAGAAAAAATTGATTACAACAAACATGTAAAAGAAATCATCGAGAGCCAAAAAGTGAGCGAACGGAAAACCCGGAAAGATGCCGTGCTCGTCAATGAGCTGCTGGTGACTTCGGACCGGAAATTTTTTGATGGGTTGGATCTGGCTGAACAGAAACGGTTTTTCGAGGAAAGTTATAAATTGTTCTCCGAACGCTACGGCAAACAGAATATCGCTTATGCGACGGTTCACAATGACGAGAAAACGCCTCACATGCATCTGGGGGTTGTGCCGATGCGTGACGGCAAGCTCCAGGGCAAGAATATCTTTAACCGGCAGGAATTGCAGTGGATGCAGGAAGAATTCCCGAAACACATGCAAAGTGTAGGCTTTGATGTCGAACGGGGCATTGCCTCTGACCGAAAACACATTGAAATGAGCCGTTTCAAGGCATTGACGCTCAATGAAGAGATTAAAACCCTTGAGAAAGAAACAGAGGTCCTCAGAAACGCCCTGACGGCTTCTAAGAAAGTCGATGAGCTGCAAGTCAGCAAACCCTCTCTGTTTGACCGGAATCACGTGAAATTGCCGGTAGAGGACTTCGAAGCACTCAAAGCAAGAGCGAAGGCCACAGAAGCCATCGAAAGAACCATCGAAGCTCATGAAAAGCGTTTTGATGAGATGATTGATAATGTGATTGATAGCGATCGGAAGCTAGATCAAGAAAAAGTAAAAACGGCGCAGCTGCAGAAAGAAAATAAAGAATTGAAAAAAGAAAATCAGGAGTTGCAGAAGGAAAACAAAACCCTGAAAAGCCAGCTGAATGTACTGCTAGAGTTTGCAAAATCCCAGCTGGAAAAATTCAAGGAATGGCAAAAAGAGCGTCAGCAAGAAAAAGAAAAAAATATTGCTAGAAAAAGAGACCAAGAGTTGGAACGCTAAAAGGCGCAGAAAATCTTCACGCAAAGTGCCCAGTTATACACCACCCCCAAATCGGGGTGGTGTAAGGGATTCACTTGTCGCCTTCGGATGTAAAAAATACATAGATAAAAATGAAAAAACAGCAATAATTCGTTCGTAAATTTAGCTTAAAACAAAAGAACGTTCGCAAAGGGTATGACCACATTTGCGAACGTTCTTTTTCTGTTTTTTCGGTTGCTTTTGAGGTGTTCGAAAACGTGTACTTTTACGAACGGTTTTTAAAAGCATTTATTTTCTACTGAGCCCTAAAGTAAGGGGGGGATTATGTTACAATTATTGTAAGCAGAAAATTCTTTCATTTATTAATTTTTTTAAAAAGAACAAGCGCATTAAAATAAAAATAGAGAGGAGATAAGTATTGGATATTTTACAGTTTTTTATTGGTCCAGTAATAGTATTTTTAATAGTTCATGTAATCATGTCGATTGTATATAAAGACGCAGAAAAAAAGGATAAAGGATTTGTGTTTATTGGGTATAAATTAAGCTACAGAAGAAAGTTTATCCGTTCCATATGGATGCTTCCATTTATACTTGTACTGTATATTGGTATCTATTGGCTAGGTGATTTAACGACTAATGAATACATGACAATAGGAGTCATTTTTCTACTCTTAGTCTTAATAGACATTGCTATTAGTTATGTGAAATGGAAAAAGAATGAAAAGGTAGCATAAATCATGTTGAAGGACTTTAATTAAAACAATATATGCGTTTTCTATAGAAGTGGTTTTCATAAAATTACTTTACATATCATCAGATTATCGGAAGTCACATAAGAAAAATTTTTAGAAGGTGCTGGTCTGCAGCATCTTCTTTCTTAATTTCTAGGAATCTTTATTAAAAAAGAAGATGCAAGGCAGATCGAACTCTTATAACATGAAACAAAAGAGGTGGTGAGCGACTTATGATGACCCCCAGCGAAGTATGTAAGCAATTAAATATTTCTCCTTCAACGTTACGAAAATACAGCCTTCGCTTTGAATCGGAAGGTATTCTCTTCAAAAGAAACAAAAGTAATAGCCGAATTTACACCGTCACAGAGGTCGCGGCGCTACGGGAGTCTATGACGGTCACAAAAAGCGGTGACGTAACGTTTGAGAATGCTGTCAGAGAAGCTGCTGAAGGTTTAAAAGGCGCATCTACAATAACGCCAGAAAACGGCGTCACAAGCACACCGCCGCGGCGTCATGACGCCGTCGCGACAGCCGTTATCTTGAAGAAATTGGAAGACCTTGAAGAAGAGAACCGAAGTCTGAAAGAAGAGATGCGAAAACGCGACTCTTTGTTTGTGGAAGTCTTGGAAGAAATGAAGAATAAACTGGATCGGATAGAAGAGAATCAGAAGCAACTAGCTGCACCAATGCCCGAAGAATCAGAGCTAGATTCACCAGAATCGTCCTCACAGCAGCCAGAAAGCGAACCAGAAACGGTTACACCAAAAAAAGACACCCGAGGTTTATGGGCAAGAATCTGGAACAAATAAAGGGTACTATTTCAGCGGAAACGAATGTAACTTATGTGCAGTTAAGTTACATTCAGTTTTATTTTTTAAGGGAAAAAGAGAAAAAAGGAGCGAAAAAGCATGAAAAAGAAACCAATTCCCAAACAAGGAGAAGTCTATGCAGCGAAACTTCCTAATGAATATTGGACTGCCCTTGTTGTGCTTCATAAGATTGAGAATTCTTATTTAGTCTACGCCACTGCATATTATGAGCTGATTCCTCCTACACTTGAAGACACGCGGTTAACTCAGTTTCATTACAGAGAAGATCTATATTCAAAGGACAGAAAGCCGGCAATGTATTGGCTTGACGGCAAGCCAGGCGCAGATTTCCATTTGATAGGAAGTATAGATTTGAAGGAAAAAAGTGAAATTAAAGAAAGTAATACTTACGCTGGCATTTGGAAAAACTATTTACCTTCTCATATCATGTGGGAAAAGGAACGTGAAGCAGGCGTATTTCAAGAGAAGATACAATCATTTGAACAAGCCGATTCGAAAGCAGTTGTTGAGGCGTTGGAGGATGACGTGTTTTGGAACTTGATTGACTTAATTGATTGGAAGAAACGAAATCCCATGAACCCGTTAATCGGTCGTTTGAAAAAAGACACGGAGGAAATGATCTTTGCTTTTGAAGAGACACTTAGTCATAAACTCTTTTTATTGGACACACCTGCACACGCAGGCATCCCCGATCAACCTGAAACATATCTATCAGTTGATGCATTTCTTTATGCCAGGTGTGCAGTCATTGCTAAAGGTAAAGACTGCTTCAATCAAACAGTGAAAAATGCAACAGCAATTAATATGGAATGGGACGCAGAGGAACTTTTGGAAGTGGCAAGTGAAGCTTACAGCAAAAAGACAGGTGAGCCTTTTGATTATGCCAGTTCCTATGACTACGAAACGTATTCGAATAGGTTGGCTTGGGAAGGGAAATAATCAAGTATCATGTAGTTCTTGTGGTAAGATCACTTTTTCCTTTTGAGTTCTGAATGTAACTTATTGTGAAGTAAGTTACATTCAAATTGAATAAAAATTTAAGATTATTGAGATTTACTATTAGAGAATATAAGGGGCGAAATTTATGAAAAAAATATTACTTCTAATTTTGGTATCTGTTCTTTTATCAGCCTGTAACTCAAATGACTCCGAACTCAGTTTTAGCGAGATAGATACGGTACCAGACAATATACAAGCACTGATTGAACCGACTTATACTTTGCAATTGATTAACGAAGGAGAAAGTGTTGCTTATATTGTTTATCAAACCAAAGGGACAGTGGCTACCGACCTTGAAGCACAAGAGGACACGGTAAATGTAAAATTGGATGTATCAAATAGTGATAATGATGATATTAAGCAGCATGTCTATAAATTAACATTGGATCCCAACCACGAAAAAATTGATATTTTTATAAACGGTGAATCTACTTCATTCGATAATATTTCAGGATTATGAAAATAATTCTGTTGGTTCTGAATGTAACTTATTAGTAATTAAGTTACATTCAGACTTAAGTAAAATAAAAAGAAAATGGTGAACAAAAATGGTATTAGATGTGGGTGCAGAAAGTCTCTGGGAGATTTTAAAGTCAATTTTCGGGAGAATAAAATATAGTTTTCTTTCTAAAAACCAAAAAATCGAATTTAACTTAAGTCAACTTCAAAAAAAGTATTGGTTTGAACAACTTGTTTTAGAGTCTCCATCTCTTGTTCAATTAATTAAAAATGATCATGAACTACAAACCTATTTGACTTCCAGAAGGAAATTGCAAAAAGTGTTACACAATTCAACCGCACGTAAAAAATTCAAGGAAATGATTAATCAAAAGTTGTAAAAAGGAAGAGTGATTAATCGATGTGAATGTAACTTATTATCAATTATGTTACATTCAAAACCGCCATTCCATTGACTTTACCAAAAAAATCAGCAAAACTGAAATTGCTAGAAAAAAAGATACATTCAAATCATTGATTCCACTGCGTTCGCTTTTCGTTGGCGGCGCTCTTTTTTCTTTTGATCGAAATGCCTTGAGTAGTTCGCTACATACGGCAATGAGCCAATAAAACCACAGCAATCAACCAAAAGGAGTTCTCGCATGAGTAAGCAACACGAAATCAAAGATGTGCAGCCAATCCGGTCCTTAGAAAAAATCGAGGATATGAAATGGAGCTTGAAGAAGTGGTGTGGTGAACGGGACTACATTCTGTTTCTCCTTGGCATCAATTCGGGGCTTCGGGTCGGAGACCTGTTAAAGATCAAAGTGAGCGAGATCCAGGGCAAGCAAGTGGTGTCGCTTCGTGAAGGCAAGACTGGCAAACGCCGGACGATCCACCTCGGCAACATCTACGACGAGCTGAACGCCTATATCGGCACGTTAAACGGCTCAGAATGGCTGTTTCCGAGCCGGAAAGGGCAAAACCCCATTACAAGGGTCCAAGCCTACAGACAGCTTAACAAGGCGGCTCAGATGGTCGATATGCCGGACGGCATCGGCACGCATACTTTGCGTAAAACATTTGGCTACTGGCATTACAAGCAGTTCCGGGACATTGCCGAGCTGCAGAACATCCTCAACCATGCCCATCCGCAGATCACCCTGCGTTATATCGGCATCACAGACGAGCAGATTGAGAGCAATCTCAAATCCTTTCGGTTGTAAAAAAGATGGGGTATTCGGATTTAATAGTGGAAAAGGGCTTATAGTTCGCCCTTCTCCAATTTCTCAATTAAGGTGGAAATGTCGACACCAAGAAGCTCGCCACGCTCACGTTCACGAACAACGCCAACGGGGAACATTTTCTCGAACATCGGATAGTTGTAGTCTCGAAGTTCGTAGTCATCCAAACGTTTCTGATACTTGGGTTTACGTTCCTTTTGAAGTCCTTCTGTAAAGAGTATTTTGGCTCGTAAAGCTTCGAAGGAGTAGCCCCTTCCTAAACGGTTTGTGACACGTATAAGGCTGTTCAGAGACTCCGTATAGGCGTTTGTAATGCGATGGTCGAAGTAGTTGAATATCTCTTCTTCCCAATTCGCCATAGCCTTTGTAAGAGGCTCAAAAGCGGATTGCAGTTCCTTTGGTATCTTGGCTTTCCAATCGTGGTATCTGAGGTACGCTTTCTGTCTGCTGTCGGTATCCCAAATATCGAAAAATGATTCCTTCAAGTCATAAGCAATACCGAGAGAGGGGTGATTCTTCGTCCATAGGTCAAGCGTTATCTTATCCATTTCCGTAAGCTCTTTATGGCGTTTCAAGAGGATAAAGCGGTCGTGCATAAGCCCGCGCCGTTCCTTCGGTGATAAGCCTTCTCTAAGCTGTTTGCGGATGGATTCTAAGGCTTGATTCGCCATACGGACAACGTGAAACTTATCGACGATGATAGTCGCCTTGGGCAGTACAGCTTTCACAGCGTCCTTATACGGTCGCCACATATCCATTGTGACGTATTGTATTCGTCCTCTGTTTGGAAGGCGTGAGAGGTAGCTTACAACCGTTTCCTTATTGCGATTGGGTAGAACGTCTAACAAGGTACGTTCCTCGATGTTGGTTAAAACGCATCTTGGCTTGATAATGTGAATTTCGTCTATTCCAAGCCAATTAGGTGTTTCAAATCGAAGCGTCTCTTCCAGGCGATTGATGTAATCACGAAAGATGTTCCGTATCGTCTTTTCGTTCAGCCCGACATCTTCTGAAATACTGACAAACGTGCGTTTAAGACTTTGCTTCTCGACGTAAGACAATAACCGTTTGGTGCAGTTTCGCTTCTCGTCTATGGTGTGTTCTAATCGTTCCCAAAAAGTTTGATTACATTCACGGCATTTATATCGCTGACGCTTTACAAGAAGCCCTACACGTTTTCCATGAATAGGCAGATCCATACAAAGATGGTCTCTGTTATCATGCTTATACAGATTTGCCACGCATCCACAATGTGGACAAAAAGAAGGTGGAGAGGCTGTCTCCACCTGGATCAGAAAGTCATGTTCATTTTCAGCAAATTGTTTGATATTGAAGTGGGGGAGGTTTAGAATCTCCATTGTGTCACCTTCTACATCTAGTAAGTTAGCTCTTTAAATACTAATCGTTTCTCGTATAACAGATTTTAAACTAATTGAATAATCGTTCTATTCATCTAGGAAACAACCGTTTGATTGAGGGCTTTACTTTTTGATAACGGTAAATCTTGCGTATAAGGCATATCGTAGGCAAGAGCTGTTTCAGCTTTCGCCAATTCTTTCCCCAGATATGCTGCGTGATCCAAACGAGAAAGCAAACCGCGCTTGATTGCTGTATTTGCAATATCACTGGCTAGTTTTCCTTCAATAACTTCATTCAGAGTCCCATCCAGGATGTAATGTTCACACCTAATTGATTTCTTATTTCGATCAAGAATAACTAGGAAAAATCCCTCTGGGTCATGAACCCACTCATCATTTTTAAGACGTTCTGCTTTCACTATTTTGGGTTCTTGAATTATCGGAAGAAGCATTACTGGGTCCCCATTTGGCTTGCCCTCATAAGCACGAACTACCTGATGCAATCGTTCGACATCTCGTGTTCCAATTTCATCAACGATTTTCACTCGTTGGCGAAAAATTTCGATCTCTTTCAAGGTAATATTCTTGAGCACCGGGCGAGGTCCAACTGCGCCTATAATCCGATACTTATCGTCTATCCCATTTTCTTTTAATGACAAAATGGCTTGCCCTGCTTGATGACCACGAGAGTCGCGCCCACATAGTATTAAGTGTGAAATATTGGGATTCGCGGTAACATTTCGAATCAAGCGTTCTATTCCTAGATTTTCTGTCGATAAGGTACCAACAATAGATATATGATTTAGTAATCCGGAACCTTGTATTTCGGACGGGAGATCTGTATCGGCTAAAGTACATATTGCAACAAAAGATGTATCATTTCCGACTAGATAATTTCCTTCTGCTATTGGCCATTTTTGTTCCTGCTGGGTCGAGGGGGAGGCCACATTGCTATCGTTGGGATCCACTGTTCCACAAACGGATTGTTTCTGAACTTCGGTTTTAAGTTCACAGCTGCAATTTGAGGGGTGCGTATTCTTCGATTTATTTTCATCACAACCACATGCTGTATTATTTACTTGTGGTTCACCTTCGCACGAATCGTCATCACACCCACACGCAGTACTGTTTACTTGGGGTTGACTTCCGCATGCATTGTCATTACAGCCACATGCAGCTCCATTGATTTCAATTTCATTCGATCCATTAATCAATGAACTAAAATGATTGTACGGCTTAATTGGGAAACAAACTTCACACCCAAGACAGTTATGTCTAACTTTGTTCCCTTCGTCAACCCACTGTTTTAAATCCAGTTGAACTTCTTTTGCAATCGGTTTATCTATATCTTCTAGATCTTGCTCAACGGCTGTCATCACGTCAAGTACACATTCACATCCTACACATTTAGGGATCTTTCGTATTGTGTCTAATTGTTTATGAATGCTTTTAATGCCTTCTGTTATGCCCATCATCAACTCTCCTTGTATGCTAATCAATTATTTTTGATTAGAATGCCAATCCATAGGTAAATCCTCACCAATGATAAAAAATTTCATCACTCGTTACCTATGGCATTGGCTTTATTCATCTGATACTTCCGGAGAACCATCGCATTTGCAATAACAACCAAGGCGCTTCCTTCGTTAAGAAGCAAACCTGTAGTCAGGCTCATCACTCCGGTCAAGGCTGTAACAATAAGGAGGGCTACAAGAGCTAATGAAAACCCGATATTTTGATGTATTTTCGCAACGGTCTTACGGCTAAGTTTGATCAGATAAACCAGTTGATCCAAATTATCCTGCATCAATGCGATATCAGCCGTTTCCAAAGCAACGTCTGTCCCTTGGACTCCCATCGCGATCCCCACATCGGCCTGAGCCAGTGCAGGCGCATCGTTTACACCGTCACCCACCATCGCAACAAGACCGTACT